>NZ_CAXUDY010000002.1:0-46063 GCF_964250025.1 Alistipes sp. DJF_B185 | reverse complement strand
CCGCTATTGAACCGCCGAAAAAAACACTCCGCAACGAATAGTTGCGGAGTGTTTTGATATTGGAAAATACGAATTATCGTTTTTTGTCGATGAGTTCAATGCCCTGCCGGGTCGCCGCGCCGCGCAGAATCGTTCGGCAAAAGAGGTAAACCTCCTCTCGCGTGGCGTTGTTGAGCCGCAGTTCCAGAATCGTCTCCAGTATGCGGTCCGCAAAACCTGCGGCTTCGATTTCGGGAAGCAGCAACCCCTCCTCCTTGCTGGCTTCGAGGTGGTGTGCCAGTTCGCGGCGCCAGAACTCGCGGTGTTCGTCGAAATGGTCCGCATAAATTATTTTATGGCGCAGGTCCGACAAGAAACTGCTTTCGACCATGTAGAGGTTGGCGATATATTCGTACGCCAGCTTGAAAGTCCGCTGCAAGGCACTGCCGCTGCGCCGTTTCCGGTACGTTGCAATGCGTGCGCGCTGCTGGCTGCTCATAGAGTCGAGACAGGAGCTTATCAACTCGTCTTTATCTGCGAACATTTCATACAGGGTGCGCTTGGAGATACCCAGCGTCTGGACGATCTCATCCACCCGGACGGCACGGATGCCGTTCCGGGCGATGAGAGTCTGCGTAATGCGGATGATCTCCTCCTTGGTCGCTCCCCGCTTCATTATTTCGCCTCCTCAGCCATGTCACGACCGCCGCCGAGAGCCTGATAGAGGTTCACGACGCCTTGTATTTCGTCGAAGCGGTCGGCTATCTGAGACAACTGGGCCGAAAGCAGTGACTGCTGGGCGGTCAGCACTTCCAGATAGGTCGTGCTGCTATGCTTCATCAGCAGTTCCGTGCTCTCCACGGCGCGCTCCAGCGCTTCGATCTGCTGTACCCGCAGATCGGCCTTCGCGCGGGCCGACTGGCACTGCGTAAGGGCGTTGTTCACCTCTGCGCCGGCGTTGAGCAGCGCCTGCTGGAACGCCAGCTTGGTCTCCTCCTGCTGCGCCTTGGCGATCTTCACGCGGGCGCGGTTGGCATTGGCGTTAAAGATCGGCTGCAGAAGCGATGCCGCTGCCGACCACAGTATCTTGCCGGGATCCTTGATCCCCATGCCGCTGTTGTTGGTCCAACCGAGCGTGCCGCTCAGCGTGATCGTGGGATAAAGGGCCGAACGTGCTTCGCTGGTGGCGTAGTAAGACTGCATGAGCGAATACTCGGCGCTGCGGATGTCGGGACGGTTCGAAAGCATCTGTACGGGCACGCCCACCGTCAGGTCGTCGGGCAGCCGCTGTCCTTCGAGCCGGCCGCGCTCGATCTGATGCGGGCCTTCGGCCAGCAGCGTGCAGAGACTGTTCTCGGCCATACGGATCTGGTATTGCAGATCGTGCAGCGACGCTTCGATCGAAAGACAGGTGCCTTCGTACTGGGCGACGGCGGCTTCGTTGGCCATGCCGGCCTCCTTCATCGCCCGCATCGTGCGCACGCTCTCGCGCCATTTCACGGCGGTCTGCTCGGTTACCTCATATTGCCCGTCGAGCATCAGCAGCGTGTAATAGAGGTTTGCAATGCCTGAGATCAGCTGCGTCTTCACGGCCTGCTCGTACTCCCGGCTCTGGGCGTAGAGCGCTTTGGCTTTGCGCTTGGCATTGGTCAGACCGTTGAAAATGTCGATCTGCCAGCTTGCCGTCACGGGAATGTTGTAGGTTTTCGACGGCGTCGCCCAGTCGAAACTGCTCAGGTTGCCCTGCGGTGCGAAGTTGAACGACGGCAGGTAAGCCAGACGCGCCGATTTAAGCGTCGCCTCGGCCTCCTTTACCCGCCACTGCGCCGACTGCAGGTCGGTGTTGTTCTCCAGTCCCTGCCGGATAAGCGTCTGCAGGTAGGGATCGGAAAACATCTCTTCCCAGCCGATATTGCCGATCGTCATCGTATCGGCGGTTTCGGCCGTGCCGTAGAGTCCGTCGGTTTTCACTTCGGGACGCGTATAAGGCTTGTAGATGCCGCAGCCGGTCATGGCCGCTGCGGCCAGTATGATAATAAGCTTTTTCATCTTGTTACTCTTTCTCGTTTTTACACTCCTCCAGCTCGGCGCGCACGGCCCACTGCGGATCGGGATCGAACTCCAGCGGCTTGACCTTCTCCTGCAGGGTCTGGAAGACGATGAACAGCGTCGGTACGAGGAACAGCAGCGCCAGCGTTCCGACGATCATACCTCCCACGACACCCGAACCGAGGGTGGAGTTGCCGTTGGCGCCCACACCGTGCGAGAACACCAGCGGAATCATACCGAATACGCAGGTGAGGACGGTCATCAGGATAGGACGGAGACGGGCCTTGGCGGCGGATACGGCGGCCTGCGTGAGGCTCATGCCCGCGGCGCGTCGGTCGGCGGCGTACTCCGTAATCAGGATGGCGGTCTTCGAAAGCAGACCGATCAGCATGATGATACCCGTCTGCAGGTAGATATTGTTCTCCAGCCCCATCATCTTGGCGAAGAGGAACGAACCCAGCAGACCGCACGGCACGGAGAGAATGACGGCGAACGGAATCAGGAAGCTCTCGTACAGAGCGCTCAGGATGAGGTAGATCAGCAGGAGACAGATGCCGAAGATGATCGTCGTGTTGCTGCCTGTCTGCGCCTCCTCGCGGGTGATGCCGTCGAAGTCGTAACCGTAGCCTTTCGGGAGCACCTGCGCCGCGACTTCCTGAATGGCGCGGATGGCGTCGCCCGACGAATATCCGTCGGCGGCGGTGCCGTTCACGGCGATCGAGCTGTACATGTTGAAGCGGTTGAGCACTTCGGAGCTGTAAACCCTCGTCAGGTCCACGAACTGTCCCAGCGGAGCCATCTCCCCGTTGTTCGTACGCACGAAGACGTTATTGAGCGACTCGGTGTTGAGACGGTATTTCGGGTCGGACTGAATCGTCACATAGTACATCTTCGAGAAGCGGTTGACGTTCGAAACGTACTGGCCGCCGTAGTAACCCGAAAGCGTCGAGAGAATCGCGTTGGGCGATACGCCGGCGCGTTTGGCCTTCGCCGCGTCGATGCTTACGACGTACTGCGGGAAGTTGATGTTGAAGGTCGAGTAGGCCATTGCGATCTCCGGACGCTGGTTCAGCGCTCCGATGAACCGCAGGTAGATGTTGTAGAAGTCGGTCAGGCTGCCGTCCGACTTATCCTGCAGGTGCATGGAGAAGCCGGTCGAGGTGCCGTAACCCGAAATCATCGGCGGCGCCACGGCGAAGATCTGCGCGTTCTTGATATCGGCCGTGCGTCCGTAGATCTGACCGATGACCGCGTTTACCGCATCCGTTTTTTCGGGACGTTCCTCCCAATCCTTCAGCTTGATGATACACATACCGTAGGACGAGCCCTGACCGGCGATCATACCGTAGCCGGCCACCTGCATGAAGTCCCTGATCTGGGGAATGGCCTTGATGCGGGCGGAGACCTCTTCCATGACCTGATGCGTTTCGGCGAGCGAAGTGCCCGGAGCCGTCGTGACGTTGACCATGATCGTACCTTGGTCCTCGTCGGGCACCAGACCCGTCTTCGTGGTGTTCATCAGTAAGACAAGGGCGGCGAACGCCAGTCCGAGCGTGGACCACATCAGCCATTTGTGCTTGATGAAGAGCAGTACGCCGTGCTTGTATTTGTTGATCATGGCGCTGAATCCGCTGTTGAAAGCCTTGCGGAAGCGTGCCGCGAAGTTGTCGCGCATTTCGCCGTTCTCGTCGAGATACGGTTTGAGGAGCAGTGCGCAGAGGGCCGGGGAGAGCGTAAGGGCGTTGATCGCCGAGATACCGACGGCCACGGCCATCGTGATACCGAACTGCGTGTAGAATACGCCCGACGTTCCGCCCATCATGGCTACGGGAATGAACACGGCCATGAAGACCAGCGTCGAGGTGATGATCGCCGAGGTGATACCCGACATGGCGTCGATGGTTGCCATATAGGAGGACTTATATCCCACGTCGAAACGCGCTTGGACAGCCTCCACCACGATAATGGCGTCGTCGACGACCGTACCGATGGCAAGGACGAGCGCGAAGAGCGTCAGCAGGTTGATCGAGAATCCGGCCACCGAGAGGAACGCGAAGGTTCCGACCAGCGCCACGAGGATCGAGATCGTGGGGATCAGCGTCGAACGAATGTCCTGCAGGAAGACGTATACCACGAGGATAACGAGCAGGATGGCTTCGATCAGCGTCTTGATCACTTCGTTGATCGAGGCGTAGAGGAAGTCGTTCACGCTCTGCAGGTGTGCGATGGCGACGCCTTTGGGCAGTTCGCTTTCGACCTCTTTGAGCAGTGCATTGATCTCGTTGACGACCTGCGTGGCGTTCGAACCGGCGGTCTGGAAGACCATCGTGCTGACGCCCGGATGGCCGTTGGTGTAGCCCTTGTAGGCATAGGATTCGCTGCCCAGTTCGATGTCGGCGACGTCTTTCAGGTGCAGGATCGTACCGTCGGGTTGTGCGAGGAGTACGATTTCCCCGAATTCCTCCGGAGTCATCAGACGTCCGCGGTACTTCATCGTATACTGGAACGTGTTCTGCGAGTTTTCACCCAGCGTACCGGTTGCCGACTCGATGTTCTGCTCGGCGAGGGCCGCCGTTACGTCCGACGGGATGAGCTTGTACTGGGCCATCACGTCGGGCTTGAGCCAGATACGCATCGAGTAGTCGGCTCCCAGCGTGAAGGCTTCGCCGACGCCCGTGATACGGAGAACGCGCGGCTCGATGTTGATCTTCAGATAGTTCGACAGGAACGTCTCGTCGTAGGAGTCGTCGGGGCTGTAAAGCGAGAATATTTTCACCATGGAGGTTTGGCGCTTCATGGTGGTCACACCGATCTGCGTCACCTCCGAGGGCAGCTGTCCGGTAGCGCGCGATATTCGGTTCTGCACGTTGACGGCGGCCATGTCGGCATTGATTCCCTGACGGAAGTAAACCGTTACGGATGCGCTGCCGACTGCGGCGCTGGAGGTCATATAGGTCATGTCCTCCACCCCGTTGATAGCTTGTTCGAGCGGTACGATGACCGATTTCTGGATGGTCTCTGCGCTGGCTCCCGGATAGGAGGCGTGCACCATCACCGTCGGGGGAGCGATGTCGGGATACTGCTCGACGGGCAGCGTCGCGAGACCGATAAGACCGGCGATTACGATTACGATGGATATGACCGACGCCAGTACGGGTCGTTCGATAAAATGTTTCAGTGTCATAGGTTATTCCTCCTTTTCGGTTTGGGTTGCGGCCTCAGGAGCTGTCTGTGCTGCGGCGCCCTGCCCCTTGACGACAATGGGCGTACCTTCACGCAGCAGACCTACGCCTTCGGCAACGATCACGTCGCCCGGCGTAAGTCCGGACTTGACGATATACTCTCTGCCGTTGTTGATCTTCTCCACGTCGATCATCGACGATGTGGCTTTGCCGTCCTCTACCTTATATACGTATACCTTGTTCTGCAGTTCGAAGGTCGCAACCTGCGGTACGACTACGCAGTCTTTGTGGATGTTGGGCACGATCACGCTGCCGGCGCCGCCGCTATGGAGCAGGCCGTCCGCATTGGGGAACACGGCGCGCAGCTGTACGCTGCCCGTCGAGGTGTCGATGACGCCGCTGATCGACTCGATGCGGCCCGTCCGGTCATAGACCGAACCGTCGTTGAGCACCAGCCGTACGTCGGGCATGTTCTTGAGCGTGTTGGCGATCGAACCGTACTGACGGGTCAGGTTGAGCAGCTGGTTCTCGGTCATCGAGAAGTAGACGTATACGTCCGAGTTGTCCGATACGGTCGTCAGCGGCTTCGAAATCGATGCGCTTACCAGCGCGCCGACACGGTACGGCAGGGTCCCCACCACGCCGTTGGCCGGAGCCTTCACGACCGTATAGGAGAGGTTGTTGGCGGCGTTTACGCGCTGCGCTTCGGCCTGCGCGAGTTGGGCCTTGGCAGTCAGCAGCGTGTTTTCGGCCGTCAGCAGGTCGTACTGCGAAACCACGTTCTTGGCGTAAAGCTCCTTTTTGCTGTCGTAGGTGAGCTGCGCCGTGGCTACGCCGGCTTTGGCAGCCGCCACGTTGGCTTCTGCGGTCTGCAGCGCCGCTTTGTACGGCACCTGATCTATGATGAAAAGGGGCTGGCCTTTCGAAACGGTCTGACCCTCGTTTACGCAGAGTTCGAAGATGGTTCCCGAAACCTGCGGATAGATGGCGATGTCCTGACGTCCGCGGATGGTCGCCGAGTAGTTGATCGGGATTTCGCGGTCGGTAGTGGCTATGGTCATCACGGCGTATTCCGCGGGGCCCATTGCCGTCGGTGCCTGTCCGCACGAAACGGCTGCCATGAAGCAGGCCATGACGGCTGCTTTCACAAATGTTTGCTTCATAATTCTCCTCTTTTTTAAACTAAAAAAACTTTTTACGGTGCAAAAGTACCGTAAAAAGGCCGACGATGTGCCATTATATTGCGAACAGTGTTGGTGTTTTTCGGAACAAAATTTAGGAAATTAATGAAAAAAGCGTTAAATTTGTTCGAAAAAAGAATTGTTATGTCAGCGACTAACCCCATAATAACCACACCGGAAGAACAGTTCGTCGTCGGAGAGTCCGATTTCGCCTTTTTCGGCAATTATGCGAGCCGCTGCGAAGGCGGGGCGATCCTCTACTGCCGCAAGGGCAGCGCCGACGCCACCGTGAACCAATATTGCGGTCAGGTGCGGCGCAACACGCTGATTCTGGTGCTGCCCGGCTCGCTGCTGATGCTGACCAACCGCACGGAGGATTTCCGGATGACCTTCTGCGCCTTCTCGCGCGACCTTTTCGCCGAAGCCGGTTTCCGTCTCGAACCGTCGTTTTTCAGAATCCTGCGCGAAAATCCGATCACCTATCCGCCCGCCCGCATCGTGGAAGGCGCCAGTACTTGGTTTCAGATGGCCGCATACACCTACCGCGACCGCAACAATGTGTTCCGCAATACGATCATCCGCAACCGCCTGCAGAACGTGCTGCTGGAGATTTACGACAAATTGCAGCGTTACGCCAACATGCAGCAGCAGACGCCCGAAACGACGACGCGCCAGACGGAGCTTTTCCACCGTTTCGTCGCGCTGGTGCACGAACACAGTTCGCAGCAGCGCGAGGTGTCGTTCTATGCCGACAAACTCTGCATTTCGACACGTTATCTCTCGACCATCGTGCGCAATATCGCGCATAGCTCGGCCAAGGAGTTCATCGACCGCTCGGTGCTGCTGGAGATCAAGATGCTCCTGCAGTCGACGGATCTGTCGGTGCAGGAGATCGCCTACCGCCTGCATTTTCCCGACCAGTCCTATCTGGGGCGTTATTTCAAGAAGCATACGGGCGAGTCTCCCACCGAGTACCGCAACACGAAAAAATAAGCAGCCCCGATACCGGGGCAGTTTTTGTTTCGCGCCGTCTGTCGTGTTTGGACCCTGAATTGCAGGGCATGTCGTAAAATACGAAAGATTATGAGCAAGACGATTGAAATTCTTGGGGAAAAGGCCGAATACTACCTTTCCCATGTGTGCCGGACCATCGACAAGAAACTGCTGTATCTTCCCGCGCCCGACACCGTCGACCGGGTCTGGATGGAGTCCGACCGCAATATCCGCACTCTCGGCAGCCTGCAGTGGATACTCTCCCACGGCCGTCTGGCCGGTACGGGCTATGTGTCGATCCTGCCCGTGGATCAGGGCATCGAACATGCGGCCGGCGCGTCGTTCGCTCCGAATCCGGCCTATTTCGATCCGGAGAATATCGTGAAGCTGGCTGTCGAGGGCGGCTGCAACGCCGTGGCTTCGACCTTCGGCGTGCTGGGCGCCGTGGCGCGCAAATACGCGCACAGGATTCCGTTCATCGTGAAACTCAACCACAACGAACTGCTCTCCTACCCCAATTCCTACGATCAGGTGATGTTCGGCACCGTGCGCGACGCTTGGAACATGGGCGCCGCCGCCGTCGGCGCCACGATCTATTTCGGCTCGGAGGAGAGCCGCCGCCAGTTGGTCGAGATCGCCGAGGCGTTCGATTATGCCCACGAGCTGGGCATGGCGACGATCCTGTGGTGTTACCTGCGCAACGGGAGCTTCAGGAAGGACGGCGTCGATTACCACGCTTCGGCCGACCTCACGGGGCAGGCGAATCACTTGGGCGTGACCATCAAGGCCGACATCGTGAAGCAGAAGCTTCCGGAGAACAACGGCGGTTTCCGCGCCATCGGTTTCGGCAAGACCCGCGACGAGGTTTACACGAAGCTGACCACCGACCACCCCATCGACCTTTGCCGCTATCAGGTGGCCAACGGCTATATGGGCCGCGTGGGGCTGATTAATTCGGGCGGCGAGTCGCACGGCGCGTCCGATCTGCAGGAGGCCGTCATGACGGCCGTGGTGAACAAACGCGCCGGCGGCATGGGTCTCATCAGCGGCCGCAAGGCTTTCCAGCGGCCCATGGACGAAGGCATAGCCCTGCTCAACGCCATTCAGGACGTATATCTCGATCCCGAAGTGACGATCGCGTAATAACGGCCCGGCGTATACCGTTTCTATATAAGTAAGAAAAAGATAAAATCGTGCATTATGAAAATAACCTTCTTCGGCACGCAGCCCTATGACCGGGAGTCGTTCGACCGCGCCAACGAGCGTTACGGATTCGAATTCAATTACCACCGCAGCCACCTGAACGGCAACAACACTTCGCTGGCGCAGGGGGCCGATGCGGTCTGTATCTTCGTGAACGATACGGCCGATGCCGCCACGATACGCTCTTTGGCGGCGATGGACGTGAAGCTGATCGCCCTGCGCTGCGCGGGATTCAACAACGTGGACCTGAAAGCCGCGGCGGAATACGGCATTCCCGTCGTGCGTGTTCCCGCTTATTCGCCGCATGCCGTGGCGGAATACGCCGTGATGCTGATGCTGACGCTCAACCGCAAGGTCCACCGCGCCTATTGGCGCACGCGCGACGGCAACTTCTCGCTGCACGGCCTGCTGGGATTCGACATGTACGGCAAGACGGCGGGTATCGTCGGCACCGGAAAGATCGCCCGCGAACTGATCCGCATCCTCAAGGGATTCGGCATGGAGGTCCTCGCGTACGACATCTACCCCGACCCGGAATATGCCGTGCGGGCGCAGATAGAATACGTGTCGCTGGACGAACTTTACCGCCGCTCCGACATCATCTCGCTGCACTGCCCGCTGACCGACGCAACCCGCTACATGATCGACGGCGCCGCCATCGGCAGGATGAAACCCGGCGTCATGCTCATCAATACGGGCCGCGGTCAGCTGATCCACACCGAAGCGCTGATCGAGGGGCTGAAAGAGAAGAAGATCGGTGCGGCCGGACTGGACGTGTACGAAGAGGAGGCCGCCTATTTCTACGAGGACACGTCGGACCGGATCATGGACGACGACGTGCTGGCGCGCCTGCTCTCGTTCAACAATGTCGTCATGACCTCCCATCAGGGGTTCTTTACACGTGAAGCGCTGGATAATATAGCGCACACCACTTTGCAGAATATCAACGATTTCGCTGTGCACCGGGAGTTGCGGAACGAGGTGCGCGCCGAATCGGAAAAAACGATGAACTGAACGATGAAAAAAGTTGTTTTGCTCCGCCACGGCGAGAGCACATGGAACCGGGAAAACCGGTTCACGGGATGGACGGACGTCGATCTGAGCGAAAAAGGCGTCGCCGAGGCCGAAAAGGCCGGCCTGCTGTTGCGCGAGGAGGGCTTTCTGTTCGGGCATGCCTATACCTCCTACCTGAAACGGGCCGTGAAGACGCTCGGCGTCGTACTCGACAAGCTGGATCAGGATTGGGTGCCGGTTTCGAAGAGCTGGCGGCTCAACGAGAAGCATTACGGCTCTTTGCAGGGGCTTAACAAAAAGGAGACGGCAGAGAAATACGGCGACGAGCAGGTGCATATCTGGCGCCGCAGTTATGATGTGGCTCCGGCGCCGCTCGGCGAAGAGGACCCGCGCAACCCGCGCTTCGATCCCCGCTACCGCGACGTACCCGAAGCGGAACTGCCCCGCACCGAGTCGCTGCTCGACACCGTCGGCCGCATCATGCCCTACTGGAAATGCGAAATCCTGCCGGCGCTCGCCCGCCACGACTCCCTGCTGGTCGTGGCCCACGGCAACAGCCTGCGCGGCATTATCAAGCACCTGAAAGGCATCTCCGACGAAGCCATTTCGGAGTTCAATCTCCCGACCGCCGTGCCTTATGTCTTCGAATTCGACGACGGGCTGAATTACGTCAGGGACTATTTCCTCGGCGACCCCGAAGAGATCGCCGCGCTGATGGCCGCCGTCGCCGATCAGGGTCGGAAATAGCACGGCGCGAATTCCGGCGCGGGAAGGTAGAATTCCCGGCCTTCATGTTTTAGCCCCCGCTCATTGCGAGCGGGGGCTTTTTTTCGGCGCGGGTGATGCGATTCTCTGGGGTGGCTCCGGTTGCCGCCGCCTGAATGCGATGATGCTTCGTTGCGGCGTCAGTTTGTCGTCCGGTATTCGTTGGGCGACATGCCGACGCACTTCTTGAACAACCGGGTGAAGTGCTGGGGATAGCGGAAACCGAGCTCGTAGGCGATTTCGCTGATCGACTTCGTTGCGTCGAATATCCGTTCCTTGGCGATGTCGATCACCTTCAGCTGAATGTACTCCTGCGCCGATTTGCCGGTCTCCTTCTTTATCAGGTCGCCGAAATAGTTGGCCGACAGGTGCAGCTGTTCCGCGCACCAGCGTACCGAAGGCACCCCGTCGCGCTGGGGCGTGTCGCCTTTGAAATAGTCGTTCAGCAGCCGTTCGAATCGGGACAGCGCGTCTTTGTTGACCTCGCTGCGCGTGATGAACTGCCGTTCGTAGAAGCGTATGCTGTAGTTGAGCAGCAGTTCGATGTTCGAGACGATCAGCCGTCTGCTGTGCTTGTCGATTGCGTGGTTCAATTCGCCCGTTATGTTCTGTAGGCATTCGAGCACCACGAGCCGCTCCTGCTCCGAGAGATGCAGGGCCTCGTTGGCTTCGTACGAAAAGAAGGTGTATTCGTCCATGCTGCGTCCGAGCGACGTGCCCCGGATCAGGTCGGGGTGGAACAGCAGCGCCCAGCCTTTGGGCTGAAACACCTCGCCGTTGTCCTCGATGCCGACCACCTGCCCCGGTGCGATGAATACGAGCGTTCCCTCCTGATAGTCGTAATAGTGGCGTCCGTAGCGCATGTCGCCGCATTTGACGTCTTTCAGGAAGACGCAGTAGAATCCGTACATGCGCCGGGCGTGCCGGGCCTTCGGGCATTTCGAAAAGTCGATGACGCTGACCAGCGGATGGAGCGTCTCCTGCCCCATCATTTCGTTGTACTGGTAGACGTGCTCCATTTTTACGATCTCGTCCATATGCTTCGATTATTGTTGTCTGTCACAAAGTTAATGCTTTTTTCCATGCCCGCCGCACCTTCGCGGCCGAATCGGTAATAATGGTATGACGAACCGTAATTCGGGTAATGACACGCCGCCGGAATCGCCCTACTTTTGCAGTGTAAAACGGACCCGAACCCGATAAACCGGGAAAACGAAAGGTGGTTTCGTCGGTCGGAAAACGGGTTTGAAATCAATAAAAGGAGAAAAAATGGAGCATAGAATTTTGAACAACGGCGTCGAAATGCCGGTTCTGGGTTTCGGTGTCTATCAGGTCGAAGAGACGGTCTGCGAACAGTGTGTATGCGATGCGATTGCGGCGGGTTACCGTTCGATCGACACCGCTTCGGCCTATCTCAATGAGCGGGCCGTGGGCCGGGCGATCCGGCGGAGCGGCGTACCCCGCGAGGAACTTTTCATCACGACGAAACTCTGGGTGCAGGATGCCGGGTACGAGAGCACGAAGCGGGCTTTCGCCAAGTCGCTCGAACGCCTGCAGCTCGATTATCTCGACCTCTACCTGATCCATCAGCCGTTCGGCGACGTCTACGGTTCGTGGCGGGCGATGGAGGAGCTTTACCGCGAAGGGGCCGTCCGGGCCATCGGGGTGAGCAATTTCCAGCCGGACCGGCTGGTGGACCTGATCCTTCATAACGAGGTGGTCCCCGCCGTCAATCAGGTCGAGACGCATCCCTTCTGCCAGCAGACCGAAGCGGCCGCGGTGATGGCCTCTGAGGGCGTGCAGATCGAATCGTGGGCGCCGTTCGCCGAGGGGCGCAACAATCTGTTCGGCAACGGGACGCTGGTGTCGCTGGCCGCGAAATACCGGAAATCGGTCGCTCAGGTCGTCCTGCGCTGGCTGATCCAGCGCGGCGTGGTCGTGATCCCGAAGTCGGTGCGTCCGGAGCGCATGGCCGAAAATATCGCCGTCTTCGATTTTCACCTCGCGCCGGAAGACATGGATCTGATCGCAACGCTCGACACCCGGCGGAGCTGTTTTCTGTCACACCGCGATCCTGAGACCGTGAAGTGGCTGGGGACGATGAAATACGAGATGGACTGATCGGCAACTGAGGATATGATGAAAACGCGAAACGATGAAGCAACTTCTTTTTATAATTGCGGCCGCACTGCTTGCGGCCGGAACGTGTAACCGGATAAATGCTCGGAATATGGAAAAACCGAAGAAAATCAGCGTGTTCCCCGTCGGGGATAAACTGCCCGAAACATTCTCGAAATATTTTGTCGGTCAGGCTTATCTGGCCCGGCTGACGCGGAACGGGGCGCTCAACTGCCCGATTTCGAACGTCACGTTCGAACCCGGATGCCGCAACAACTGGCATAGCCATACGGGCGGCCAGATTCTCGTCGCCGTGGGCGGCCGGGGATATTATCAGGCCGAGGGCGAGCCGGCCCGCGAGCTGCTGCCGGGCGACGTGGTCGAGATCGCTCCCGACGCGGTGCACTGGCACGGCGCGGCTCCTGACAGTTGGTTCTCGCATCTGGCGATCGAAACCAATCCGCAGACCAACCGCAATACGTGGCTCGGACCGGTGGACGACGCGCACTATTCCGCTGCGACCGCCGGGGCTGCCGCAATCGCCTCCACACCCGCCTCTGCGACCGCTCCCGCCGCCGGGATTGCTGTGACTGCCGAATCTTCGGTCGCGGCCGTTTCCGCAGCAATGTCCATGTCTTCCGCAGCGCCCATTCCTGCGGCAATGTCCATGTCCTCCGCAGCGCCCATTCCTGCGGCAATGTCCATGTCCTCCGCAGCGCCCATTCCTGCGGCAATGTCCATGTCCGCAACAGCGCCCCTGTCCTCGGCCAAGAGCGCGGCTCCGCGCCTGCGCGCCGCGGCCGTAGAGACCCGTGCGCAGCTGTTTTCCGGGTGCGAATCGGAACTTGCGGCGACCGATCCCGAATTAATCGAAATTTTTGATAACTTTACGTTCGCTGAAGTACTCGGCTACGGCGATCTCGACGTTAAGACGCGGATGATGTGCATCCTCGCGTCGTGCATTGCCGGAGCCGCGCAGACCGAGTTTCGGACGATGCTCGAAGGCGCGCTGAACGTGGGTGTGACGCCCGTCGAAGCGAAAGAGGTGGTCTATCAGGCGGTTCCCTACGTCGGCATGGCGCGGACGGTCGATTTCGTGCATATCGTCAACGGGGTGCTGACGGCGCGGGGCGTTGCGCTTCCGCTCGAAGGCCAGTCGGCGACTTCGCCCGAAACCCGCTTCGAAAAGGGACTGGCGGTGCAGAAGGCTATTTTCGGGGAGCGGATCGATGCGATGCGCGCCGCCGCGCCGGAGAACCAGCAACATATACAGGACTACCTGTCGGCCAACTGTTTCGGCGATTACGTCTCCCGCGGCGGGCTGGATGCGAAGGTGCGCGAGCTGCTGACTTTCTCGATGCTGCTCACGCTGGGCGGCTGCGAACCCCAGCTCAGGGGACATATTCAGGGCAACCTGAATGTCGGCAACGACAAGCGGACGTTGTTGGCTGTGGTGACCCAGCTGCTGCCCTATGCAGGCTATCCGCGTACGCTGAATGCGATCGCCTGCCTGAACGAAGCGATACCCGAAAACGAATAAAAAAGAAGAAATAGATATGGCGAAGAAAGTATTGATCCTCTCCTCCAGCCCGCGGCGCGGGGGTAACTCGGATTTGTTGTGCGACCGGTTCATGGCCGGGGCGCAGCAGGCCGGACACGACGTGGAGAAGATTTTCCTCCGGGATAAGAAGATAAATTACTGCACGGGCTGCGGCGTATGTTACGGCGGGGCGAAGCCCTGTCCGCAGCGGGACGATGCGGCCGAGGTGGTCGGCAAGATGATCGGCGCGGAGGTGATCGTGATGGCTACGCCGGTTTACTTCTATACGCTCTGCGCGCAGATGAAGACCCTGATCGACCGCACCTGCGCCCGCTATACGGAGATGGGCGGCAAGGAGTTTTACTTCATCCTGACGGCCGCCGAAGAGAGCGTTGAGATGATGGAGCGCACCGTGGAGTGTTTCCGCGGATTTCTCGACTGTCTCGACGACCCCGAAGAGCGGGGTGTCGTTTACGGCGTCGGAGCTTGGCAGGCGGGTGAAATCGAAGGAATGCCTGCGATGGACGAAGTCTATGAGCTGGGCCGCCGGGTGTAAACCTAAAATAGAGAACAAAATGAAACGGATTGTTTTGATAGCGATTATGACGATGTTCTTACCCGATATGAATACACAGGCGCAGACCGCATCCGGCACGAAGGTGCTGGTGGCCTATTTCTCCCACAGCGGCAATACGCGCGCCATGGCGCGGCAGATCGCCGAAGCGACGGGCGGCGATCTTTTCGAGATCGTTCCGGCCGCGGCCTACCCCGCCGAATACGGAGCCGTCGTGGATCAGGCCAAGAAAGAGATCGGCGGCGGCGTCCGCCCTGCGCTGAAAGGCAGGCTGCCCGACGTCGGGGCGTACGACGTGATTTTCGTCGGTTCGCCCTGCTGGTGGTCCACGGTCGCGCCGCCGGTGGCGACGTTCCTCGCGGACTGCGACTGGGCGGGCAAGACCGTCGTGCCGTTTATGACCCACGAAGGCAGCCGCATGGGCCGCAGCGAAGAGGATATTCGGAAACTTTGTGCGGGCGCTACCCTGCTCGGCGGGCTTCCCCTACGCGGCGGGGCCGTGAAAGACTCGCGGGACGTCGTGCGGAAGTGGGTTCAGGGATTGAATCTGACAAAATAAACTATACCAGATGTTGCGAAAAATCAGAATCGCGGCCGCGGCCGTTTTCTTTACGATGATTACGCTGCTCTTCCTCGATTTCACGGGGACGCTGCATGCGTGGTTCGGCTGGATGGCCAGAGTGCAGTTGCTGCCCGCTGTTTTGGCGGTCAATGTCGCCGTCGTTGCGGCGCTCTTGGTGCTGACGCTGTTGTTCGGACGGGTCTACTGTTCGGTGATCTGCCCGCTGGGCGTCTTTCAGGACGTCGCTTCGTGGGCGGGCGGCAAACGGCGCAAAAACCGTTTCACCTATTCCCGTGCCTTGCCGTGGCTGCGTTACGGTATGCTGGCGCTGTTCGTTGCGGCGATGGTGGCCCATATCAAGCCCGTCGCCGAACTGCTGGCGCCTTACAGTGCTTACGGGCGTATCGCGTCGAACCTCTTTGCGCCGCTCTACCGGTGGGGCAACAACCTGCTGGCCTATGCGGCAGAGCGGATCGACAGCTATGCGTTCTATACGGTGGACGTTTGGGTGAAGAGCGGCGTGACGTTCGCCGTGGCCGCCGCGACGTTCGCGGTTCTGGCCGTGCTGGCGTGGCGCAACGGCCGCACCTACTGCAATACGGTTTGTCCGGTCGGCACGATATTGGGCTTCGTGTCGCGTTTTGCGGTCTTTAAGCCCCGCATCGACACCTCGAAGTGCAACGGCTGCGGGCTTTGCGCGCGCAACTGCAAGGCCTCGTGCATCGACGCCAAGTCGCACGAAATCGACTACAGCCGTTGTGTGGCCTGCATGGACTGTATCGGCAAATGCCGTCAGCACGCCATCGCCTTTTCGCGCAAACCGGCCGCAAAACCCGCTTCGGAGACCTCCGCGTCCGCAGCGGCGGAGACTCCGGCAAAGACGGACCGCGGCGTTGCAGCGGAATCTTCGTCAAAGGCGGACCGTGACGTCGCCGCGGAATCTTCGTCAAAGGCGGAGCGTGTCGTCGCCGCGGACAGGCCCGCCGACCCTTCGCGCCGCAAATTCCTCACGATTGCCGGCGTTTTGGCCTACACGGCTACCGTGAAGGCGCAGGAGAAGAAGGTGGACGGCGGACTGGCGCTGATCGAGGATAAGAAAGTCCCGGACCGCGCCGTGCCGATCACGCCGCCGGGATCGCTGGCGGCCCGCAACTTGACGGCGCACTGTACCGGGTGTCAGCTGTGTGTGGTGGCGTGCCCCAATCAGGTGCTGCGCCCCTCCGGCAAGCTGATGACCCTGATGCAGCCCGAAATGTCGTACGAGCGCGGCTACTGCCGGCCCGAATGTACGAAGTGTTCCGAAGTGTGTCCCACGGGGGCTATCCGTCCGATCACGGCGGCCGAGAAGTCGGCGACGCAGATCGGCCATGCCGTGTGGATCGCCGACAACTGCGTCGTCAATACCGACGGCGTGGACTGCGGCAACTGCGCACGCCACTGTCCCACGGGAGCCATTCACATGGTGCATAAGGATCCGGATAACCCTGATTCGCCGCTTATCCCCGCCGTGAACGAGGAGCGCTGCATCGGCTGCGGAGCATGCGAGAATCTTTGTCCGAGCCGCCCGTTCAGCGCGATTTACGTCGAAGGGCATCTGCGTCACAGAACCGTTTAACAGTCAGGAGTATGAAAGAGAAGAAAAAGATAGACCGCCGGGAATTCCTGAAGGTGCTCGGCGTAGGAGCCGCCGCCACGACCGCCGCGTTGTACGGCTGCAAACCCAAAGGCGGTGCGGCGGGCGACACCGCCGCCGTGGGAGAAGTCCCGACCGACAAGATGACTTATCGCACAACACCTTCCACGGGCGACCGCGTGTCGCTGCTGGGCTACGGCTGCATGCGCTGGCCGACGCGTGCGAAGAGCGACGGTTCGGGCGATGAGATCGACCAGCAGGCCGTCAACGAACTGGTCGACTACGCCATTGCGCACGGCGTCAACTACTTCGACACCTCGCCGGCCTATGTGCGCGGCTGGTCGGAGACCGCGACGGGAATCGCCCTCAAACGGCATCCGCGCGAAAAATTCTTCGTTGCCACGAAACTTTCCAATTTCGACCCTTCGACCCATAGCCGCGCGGCCTCGATGGAGATGTACCGCAACTCTTTCCGGGCCTTGCAGGTGGATTATATCGACTATTACCTGCTGCACGGAATCGGCATGGGCGGCATGGAGTCGCTCCGCAGCCGTTACCTCGACAACGGGATGCTCGATTTCCTGCTCGCCGAGCGCGAAGCGGGACGCATCCGCAATCTGGGATTCTCCTATCACGGCGACGTCGAGGTGTACGACTACCTGCTTTCGCGTCATGAGGAGATAAAGTGGGATTTCGTGCAGATTCAGCTCAACTATATGGACTGGAAACATGCCAAGGAGCTTAATACGCGCAATACCGACGCCGAGTATCTCTACGGCGAACTGGAGAAGCGCGGCATTCCGGCCGTCATCATGGAGCCGCTGCTGGGCGGCCGCCTTTCGAACGTTCCCGACCATATCGTCGCCCACCTCAAACAGCGGCGGCCCTCGTCGAGCGTGGCTTCGTGGGCGTTCCGTTTCGCGGGGTCGTTCCCCGGCGTGCTGACCGTGCTGAGCGGCATGAGCTACATGGAACACCTGCAGGACAACCTGCGCACCTATTCGCCGCTCGACGAACTGACCGACGCCGACCGGGAATTTCTGGAGGAGACGGCGCAGCTGATGCTGCGCTACCCCACGATTCCCTGCAACGACTGCAAATACTGCATGCCGTGTCCTTACGGACTCGATATTCCGGCCATTCTGCTGCATTACAACAAATGCGTCAACGAAGGCAACGTGGCCGCTTCGTCGCAGGACGAAAATTACCGGAAGGCCCGGCGGGCGTTTCTGGTGGGCTACGACCGCAGCGTGCCACGTCTCCGACAGGCGAGCCGCTGCATCGGCTGCAACCAATGCGTGCCGCACTGTCCCCAGAACATCAAGATTCCGCACGAACTGCACCGCATCGACCGCTATGTCGAGCATTTGAAACAGGAAAATCTGTAATGCGAAGCCGCCGCAGACCGATTCTGCGGCGGCTTCGTATTTGGCGGCATCGGCGCATTGGAATCCGCTGCGCATTGGTGCCTGCTTTGCGTCCGTTTCTCGTTCTGTTCGTATCTATCTGCGTCTCTCCGCTCCTGCCTGCAGCGAGCTGCATCCGTTTGTTCCTGCCTGCTCCTGCCTGCATCGGGTCGCAGCCGTCTGCTCCCACTCACTCAGCCCGTCCCGATACCTTCCCGGAGCCAGTCTGCCGTATCTACACCGGCAGCAGGATCGAGAACCGGCTGCCCTTGCCGATCTCGCTTTCGACCGAAATTGTGCCGCCGTGCGCTTCGACGAACTCCTTCGAAATGGCCAGTCCCAGCCCGCTGCCCTGCACTTTCGTGCCCGGTACCCGGAAATAACGTTCGAAAATGCTCTTATGGTAGCGCGGGTCGATGCCCCGGCCGAAGTCCTGCACGTAGATTTCGACCGCTTTGTCGTGCTGTACGGCCCCGATGACGATGCGCGACTTTTCGGGCGAATGGTGGATGGCGTTCGACAGCAGATTCGTGATAACCCATGCGATCTTCTCGTTGTCGACGAACAGTTTCGAGATCTTTTCGGGATAGTCTATCTCCACGAAACAGCAGAACCGGTCGGCTAATACCTGCGTTGCCTTTACTGCATAGTCTATCAACTCGATAGGTTTTGTTATCTTAGGCATCAGTTTAAGTTTCCCGGTCTCGATCTGCGTCATGTTCAGCAGTTCGCCCGTGATCGAAAGCAGGCGGTCGCTGCTCTCCCTGATACTGCCCACCAGCTGTTTCTGCTCGTCGTTGAGCTTTCCCAGCCGGTCGTCGCCCAGCAGCTGCAGGCTCATCAGGATCGACGAAATCGGGGTCTTCATCTCGTGCGAAACGGTCGATATGAAGTTGGTTTTAGCGGAGTCCAGCTCCTTGAATTTGGTGATGTTGTTGAGGATGATCAGGTTACCCACGAACTGCTGTTCGCGTCCACCCACGGGCGTGATGTAGAGCGGTGTGTTGTCCATCTGGAAATAGCTCTCCTTGTTGTCGGCGTATATCTTCAGCGGCTCCTTCTCGGCGTCTTTCCTTTCGTCGCAGAGTTCGCGCAGTAGACGGCGCAGCAGGTCGTTGGACAGGGCTACCTCGGTCGCGTTCCGCCCGATGACGTCTTCCGGAAGATTCAGCACCGAAAGCGCTTCGCGGTTCATGAAAAGGATGGTCTTTTCGGGATCGAGTCCGATGATCGGCTCGTGGAGCGTGTTTACGATCGCTTCGATGCGTTTTTTCGCCGTCATCAGGTCGTCGAGCGAACTGCGGCGGTACTCGTCGAGTTTGGCGGCCATGTCGTTGAACGACTCGGCGACGGATTCGAATTCGCGGTTGCCCGTAAAGTCGAGCCGCTGCCGGTAGTTGTGGTTGGCGATCTCCTTGATACCCCGCTTCAGGGTGTCGATCGGCCGGAGCACCGTCTGCGGAAACCAGATCAGGATGGCCCCTGCGCTCAGGACGCACAGTGCGGCCACGACGATCAGCCACCACATCACGTAGTCGGCGCGCTGCTCCACCCCGGAGCTTTTGCTCCGGATGGCGGCCATGTTCAGCTCCATGATCCGGAAGAGATCCTCGCGCACGGTCTGTATTTCGGCTTCGGTGACGGGGTCGCTCAGCGACGCGATATGCCGTTCGAGCGCCGTGGTCATCTCCTTTTCGCTGATCTCGGTGATGTTCTGCTGCTGCAGGGCGAGACTCTGCCGCAGGACGTGCCGCGACACCGAATCGTGTCCGATGTCGTTCAGCGACCGCAGCATGTCCCCGGCGTACTGCAGCGAATTGTAGTTGTCGGCCAATATGGTCCCCGTGGCGTGCGAAAGCTGCCGGACGTAACTGACCGACTGGATTCCGAGCAGCAGGATCATGGCGAACAGCGCGCCGATTCCCAAGGTGAGCCTTCTTTGTATTTTCATGGTTTACGACATAATGTAAAGATCGATGTTCATGCGCGACAGCCTGCCGATCAGGCGGCGCAGCGCGACGATGCTTTTCAGCAGCGAAAATAGCGAAAATTCGGGCCGTCCGGTGCAGACGATACTGATTTTTTGCTCCCGGCACAGCTCCACGATGGTTTCGACCGGCCGGTTGGAGTGTATCTGGCGTATTTCGCCGCCCAGTTCGGTGGCGAGGTTCAGGTTGTTGATCAGGTAACGCTGGTTGGCCAGCGGAATGCGGTCGGCGGCTTCCCGGTCGCTTTGCACGTAAAGCACGACGAACGACGTGTTGAGGTGGGTCGCCATGCGGGCCGTCTTGCGGATCACGCGGCGCGAACGTTTCTCCGAGGAGTCGATGACGGCCAGCAGTTTGTCGTGACGGAACTTGTCGCCCGCGGCGATCTCGTTCTCGACCTTTTTCTCCACGCGCAGGGCCACCTCCTTGAGTGCCAGTTCGCGCAGCTGCAGGATATTGTCCTGCGTGAAGAAGTTGTTGAGCGCCGCTGCGACCTTGTCGGGGCGGTAGATTTTCCCCGCTTTCAGCCGCTCTATCAGCTCGTCGGCCGTGAGGTCGATGTTCACCACCTCGTCGGCCGTGGCCAGCACGCTGTCCGGCACGCGCTCGCGGACCTCGATCCCGGTGATCTCCTGCACGGATTCGTTCAGGCCTTCGATATGCTGGATGTTGACCGCCGTGATGACGCTGATTCCGGCGTCGAGCAGCTGCATCACGTCCTGCCACCGTTTGGGATTGCCGCTGCCTTCGATGTTGGTGTGGGCCAGCTCGTCCACGACCACGATTTCGGGATGGAGGTTCAGGATGGCCTGCGTGTCCATCTCTTCCAGCTCCTTGCCCTTGTAGAAGAGCCTGCGGCGCGGCACGAACGGAAGCCCTTCGGCGAGGGCTTCCGTTTCGGCGCGGCCGTGCGTTTCGATGTAACCGATGCAGACGTCCACGCCTGCGTCGAGCAGCTGATGCGCCTCCTGCAGCATGCGGTAGGTCTTGCCTACCCCGGCGCTCATGCCGATGTATACCTTGAACTTTCCCCGGTGCGAGCGGCGGATCAGCTCCAGAAACCGTTGAACGCTGCCTTCCTTGTCCATACTACATCCTCAATGATATGCCGCCCGTGAAATTGACGTCCTCCGCCGCCGGGTTCCAGCTCAGGGAGGTGAAGATTCCCAACTGCATGGACTTCAATATCTCCCAGCTCTTCGCTGCGCTGACGAAAACGTTCTGTACGTAGAAGTCGCGGTCTATGCCGTACGTGCCGACGGCATTCCACGGAACGACGCCGACGCCGGCTTTCATGCCGACGGTTTTCACGGTGAAGGGATACGACGCCTCGATGTAGGTCGCATAGGCCCGTTTCCCTTCGGCATTTACGTCGGCGGCTCCGAACAGCACGGTGTTCCAAGCCAGCGTGACCGGCGCTTCGGGCGATATGCACCACACGACGCCCGCCTCGACGCGGTGCGGAGAGTCCGCCCCGAAGCGGAAATAGTTGCGGCTGATCGTGCTCCGGTCGCCCGCGCCGCCTTCCCAGTAGAGGTCCGCCAGCGAGAAGGTCACGGGACCGAGCGCATAGGCCAGCGTCAGGTCCATCTCCTTGTAGGAGGTGGCCGCGAAATCGACCGAACCCCATGCCGTCGCCGAGAAATTTCCGGCCGACAGGGTCATTACGGGTTGTATGCAGGCTCCGGATTCCCAGACGCCGCGCCAGACATAGCCGCTGACGATGTCTGCGCCGCCCGAAATTTTCACGCCGCGCTGCGGCTCCTGTGCGCATACGTCCACGGCAAGCATTGCCGCCAGTGCGGTAATCAGAATTACGATCCAGCGTTTCATGTGTTTGTCCATTTCTTTGAGTTTTTTCATCGCCGTATATTATTTCTGCTCCGGCATTGCGCCTGCTGAGCGGTTGTCGTCGTTGTCGGCCGATTTTGCCGGGACCGCCGCCGTGACGTTCGGCTGCATTGTCTCCAGTGCGATGTTGAGCCGGAGCACGTTGACCTTCTCGGTGCCGAAGAGTCCCAGCCACGGCCTTTGGGTCAGCGAATCGACCAGATGCCGGACTGCGGCCGCGTCGAGTCCGCGGGCTTCGGCTACGCGGCGCACCTGCACCTGCGCGCCGCGCGGCGAGATGTCGGGATCGAGTCCCGAACCGCTTGCCGTCACCATTTCGGAGGGCACCTCCTCACGGGTGAGATAGGGATGCGCCGCAAGGAAATCCTGCACGCGCCGCTCCACTTCGGCCAGATATTCCGGGTTGGTCGCGGCCTTGTTGCTGCCGCCCGAACCGCCGCCGTTGTAATCCACGGCCGAAGGACGGCCCCAGAAGTAACGGGTGTCGGTGAACTGCTGGCCCACGTTCGCCGCGCCGACGGTCCGGCCGTCGAATGTGAGGGTTTCGGCTTGGCCGCCGCCGGGTCCTGCCACGGCCGAGACGCCGCGCAGTACGAGTACGTATCCCACGCCGAGCAACAGGCACATTGCCAGCGTTATCCTGATTGAAATCCAGAAGTTTTTCATAATTGTAGCGATACTTTAAAAGAACATACTTATAAACATGTCTATCAGTTTGATGCCGATGAACGGCACGACGATTCCTCCAAGTCCGTAGATGAAGAGGTTGCGGCGCAGCAGGGCCGATGCGCCGATCGGTTTGTAGGTCACGCCGCGCAGCGCCAGCGGAATCAGCAGCGGGATGATGACGGCGTTGAAGATCACGGCCGACAGGATGGCGCTTTCGGGCGAGTGCAGGTGCATGATGTTCAGGGCCTGCAGCGACGGAATCGAAGCGATGAACAGCGCCGGTACGATGGCGAAATACTTGGCTACGTCGTTGGCGATCGAGAAGGTCGTGAGCGTGCCGCGCGTCATCAGGAGCTGTTTGCCGATTTCGACGATTTCGATCAGCTTCGTCGGGTCGTTGTCCAGATCGACCATGTTGCCGGCCTCCTTGGCCGCCTGCGTGCCGCTGTTCATCGCCACGCCCACGTCGGCCTGCGCCAGCGCCGGGGCGTCGTTGGTGCCGTCGCCCATCATGGCCACCAGCTTGCCCGACCGCTGTTCGCGGCGTATGTATTCGAGCTTGTCTTCGGGTCTGGCTTCGGCGATGAAGTCGTCCACGCCGGCTTTTTCGGCGATGTACTTCGCCGTCAGCGGATTGTCGCCAGTTACCATCACGGTCTTCACGCCCATTTTGCGCAGACGTTCGAAGCGTTCGCGGATACCTGTCTTGATGATGTCCTGCAGTTCGATCACGCCCCGTATCTGCTCGTTCTCGCTGACGATGAGTGGCGTGCCGCCGTTCTCCGAGATGCGGCGCACCGTCTCTTCGATACCCGCCGGGCATTTGTTGCCGGCTTGGGCGGCGATGCGGAGGATCGCTTCCGATGCGCCCTTGCGGATGCGGCGTCCGTCGGGCATATCGACGCCCGAACATTTGGTCTCGGCGGTGAACTGCACCATCTGCACGCCGATCAGCTGCAGGGGATCGACCTTCATGCCCATTTCGGCGCCCAGCTCGACGACGGATTTGCCTTCGGGCGTCTGGTCTGAGACCGACGAAAGCACGCACAGGCGGGTGAACTCTTTGACACCGTATCCTTGTGCCGGGTGGAATGCCGTCGCTTTGCGGTTGCCGATGGTGATCGTGCCCGTCTTGTCCAGCAGCAGCGTGTCGATGTCGCCTGCGGTCTCGACGGCTTTGCCCGACTTGGTGATGACGTTGGCCCGCAGGGCGCGGTCCATGCCCGCGATGCCGATGGCCGACAGCAGTCCGCCGATGGTGGTCGGAATCAGGCAGACGAACAGCGAGATGAAGGCCGCTATGGTGATGTTCGCCCCGACGTAATCGGCAAAGGGCTTCAGCGTCGCGCAGACGATGACGAAGACGATGGTAAATCCGGCCAGCAGGATCGTCAGCGCGATTTCGTTCGGCGTTTTCTGACGCGATGAACCTTCGACCAGCGCGATCATCTTGTCGAGGAAACTCTCGCCCGGCCGCGCCGTAACCTTTACCAGTATGCGGTCCGAGAGGACTTTCGTGCCGCCCGTGACGGAGCTTTTGTCACCGCCCGCCTCGCGGATCACCGGGGCCGATTCGCCCGTGACGGCGCTTTCGTCGATCGAGGCGAGTCCCTCGACGATCTCGCCGTCGGCGGCGATCGTGTCGCCTGCGACGCACTCGAAGAGGTCGCCCTGCCGGAGGTCCGAGCTGCTGACGATGTGCGACTGGCCGTCCGGCTCGATGCGTTTTGCGGGCGTCTCCTCGCGGGTCTTGCGCAGGCTGTCGGCCTGCGCCCTGCCGCGGGCTTCGGCGATGGCTTCGGCGAAGTTGGCGAAGAGGAGCGTAGCCAGCAGGACGACGAAGACGATGAAGTTGTACAGCAGCGAACCCTGCGAAGCGTCGCCCGTGACGGCGATGTAGATCAGCAGCGCCAGCATGACGAAAGTGACGGCCTCGACGGTAAACATGATCGGGTTGCGGACCATTTTGCGCGGGTCGAGTTTGATGAACGATTCGCGGAGGCTCCGGCGCAGCAGCGCGCGGTCGAGCAAGGAATTATTTCTGTTTCGTTTCATGGTCATTGCGTTTTTAGAAGGTCAGGTAATCGGCGATCGGTCCGAGCGCCAGCGACGGGAAAAACGAGAGTGCGGCGACGATGATGATGACGGCGAAGGTCATCAGCGAGAAGGTTCCCGTGTCGGTCTTGAGCGTACCGGCGCTTTCGGGAATGAACTTCTTCGAAGCCAGCAGTCCGGCGACGGCCACCTGTCCCACGATCGGGAAATAACGGCCCATGATCAGTGCGATGCCGGTCGAAATGTTCCAGAACGGCGTATTGTCGGCCAGTCCTTCGAAGCCCGAACCGTTGTTGGCCGCCGAGGAGGTGTATTCGTAGAGCATTTCGCTCAGGCCGTGGAACGACGGGTTGTTCAGCCATCCGATTTCGGGATTTGCAGCGGCTATGGCCGCGGAGATTCCGGTGCCGACCAGAATCAGGAAGGGGTGCATCAGCACGACCAGCGTTGCGATTTTCATTTCGCGCGCCTCGACCTTGTGCCCGAGGAATTCGGGCGTGCGGCCGACCATCAGTCCGCTGATGAAGACGGCGATGACGAGGAATGCGAAGTAGTTCATCCACCCCACTCCGACGCCGCCGAACCAACAGTTGATCTGCATGTTGAGCATCTGCATCATGCCGCTCAGCGGGGTCTGCGAGTCGTGCATCGAGTTTACCGAGCCGTTCGACGTGACGGTCGTCGTCATGCCCCACATGGCCGATGCCGCCGAGCCGATGCGGATCTCCTTGCCCTCCATCGAGCCGAGCTCCTGCGAAATGCCCATCTGCTCGATCTGCCGACTGCCGCCCGTCTCCTGCCATACCGAGAAGATCACGCCGGCGGTGTAGGCGAAGAGCATCACGCCGAAGATCCATGCCGCGAGCCTGCGGCGTCGGA
Organism: Alistipes sp. DJF_B185; assembly: GCF_964250025.1. Lineage (NCBI taxonomy): Bacteria > Pseudomonadati > Bacteroidota > Bacteroidia > Bacteroidales > Rikenellaceae > Alistipes > Alistipes sp. DJF_B185. The sequence goes on along the minus strand of NZ_CAXUDY010000002.1, from coordinate 20,422 downwards.
TGTAGAAACCGAAGGCCCACACCATCGCCATCGGGAGAATCAGGATCGACCAGCACTCCAGTATGTTGGTGAATGCGTTGGGGTTTTCGAGCGGGTGCGCCGAATTGGTGCCGAAGTAACCGCCGCCGTTGGTGCCCAGTTGTTTGATGGGGACGATGGCCGCCGCAGGACCCTGCGAGATGACCTGTTCGCCGCCTTCGAGCGTCGTGAGCGTCTGCCTGCCGTCGAACGACATCGGCGTCCCGTTGATGATCAGCAGGATGCCGACCGCGAGCGACAGCGGCATCAGGATGCGGGTTACGCTCTTGGTGAGGAAGACCCAGAAGTTGCCGATCGTTTTCATGGTTTTGGCGGCCAGCGCCTTCATGACGCCCGCCATGGCGGCCATGCCGCAGGCGGCGGTGACGAACTGGAACAGCATGATGACGAACAGCTGGGTGAAATAGCTCAGTCCCGATTCGCCGCTGTAATGCTGCAGGTTGCAGTTCACCATGAACGAGATGCAGGTGTTGAACGCCAGATCGGGCGACTGTCCGGGGTTGCCGTCGGGATTGAGCGGCAGCCAGCCCTGACATACCAGCAGGAGCATGCCCCAGAAGAACCAGAAGAGGTTGACGGTCAGCAGGGCCTTGAGAAATTGTTTCCAGTTCATCTCCTGCGTGGGGTCGATGCCGCAGATGCGGTAGACGAACCGTTCGACGGGAGCCATGAAGTCGAGCCATGTGCGCTCCCCTTTGTATACTTTGGCAATGTAGCGTCCCAGCGGATAGCAGAGTATCACGAGGGCGGCCCATTGCAGTATGACGCCTAAAATTTCGCTATTCATTTATTATGGGTTTTCAGAGTCCGACAATCAGAATTTTTCGGGTTTTACGAGCACGTACATCAGATAGACGAATCCGGCGACGCTCAGAATAAGCAGTCCTGTAAACATTTTCCATCAAATTTTTTCAAACCAATCGACACATTTGTAGTAGAACCAGTAGCAGAGCGCCCCCAAGGCGCAGAGCGCGAGGAATAGTACGATTCCGTTCATCTCATTTTCTTTTTTGAGTTAGACAACAATTTCGCAAAACCGCAAATCATCCGGCATAGCAGAGCCATTGCGCCGCAGAATATCAGTATCAGGATCACGATTGCCATATCGGTTTATTTGGGTTTTGCCGGATAGCATACGAAGGGGATGCCAAAACCTCGGTTTCGGACCTATTGTGTTGATAGCGAATGGAATGTCGGTCGGGAACGTGTGCCGAAAACAACGGCCGCCCTATCAAAATGATAAGGCGGCCGTTTCAGAATGATAGGCTTGTGCGGGAGCGTCAGGACTTCAGGCCGTAACTTTCGAGTTTGCGGTAGAGCGTGGCGATGCCGATGCCCAGCAGGCGGGCCGCTTCGGCCTTGTTGCCTGCGGCGTATTCGAGTACCTTGAGGATATGGTGCCGTTCGAGGGCGTCGAGGGCCATCGAATCGGGGGCTTCGTTCCGTCCGGCTCTGGTTTGGAATTCGGGCGGAAGCGTATCGGCCGTCAGCGTGCCGCCCTCGGCCATGATCATGCTCCGTTCCACGATGTTGCGCAGTTCGCGGACGTTGCCGCGCCACGTGTGGCGTTCCAGCGCGGCGATATAGGTGTCGTCGATTTTCTCGATCCGCTTCCCCATCTTGGCCGCGAACTGTTCCGCGAAATGGCGGGCGTACTCCGCGATGTCCTTTTTGCGTCCGTTGAGCGACGGCAGCTGAATGCGGAACACCGAAAGCCGGAAAAAGAGGTCTTCGCGGAAATTGCCGGCGGCGATCTCCTTTTCGAGATCGCGGTTGGTGGCGGCGATGATCCGCAGATCGACCTTCGTCGGACGGGTTTCGCCGATTTTGATGAATTCGCCGCTTTCGAGTACGCGCAGCAGCTTGGCCTGCAGCTCGACGGGCATTTCGCCGATTTCGTCGAGAAACAGCGTTTCCCTGTCAGCCTCCTCAAAAAGCCCTTTCTTGTCTTTCGAGGCGCCCGTGAAACTCCCGGCGCGGTGCCCGAACAGTTCGCTTTCGAGCAGCTCCTTGGAGAAGGCCGAACAGTTGACCGCCACGAACGACTCCTTGGCGCGGGGACCGGCATGGTGTATCGCCTGCGCGAAGACCTCCTTGCCGGTTCCGGTTTCGCCGGTGAGCAGGACCGAGGTGTTCGTCGCGGCGACCTTGCGCGCCAGTGCGACGGCCTGCCGGAGAGCTTCCGACGAACCGATGATGCGGTCGAACGAATGTTCGTCGGAGAGTTTCTCCTCGAAGCGGGCCAGCCGGCGCTGCATCTGGGCTTTCTCCGCGGCCCGGCTCAGCAGCGGGAGTATCTTGTTGTTGTCGTCGCCTTTGGTGATGTAGTCGAACGCTCCGTTCTTGATGGCCTGCACGCCGTCGGGGATGTTGCCGTAGGCCGTCAGCAGAATCACCTCGGCCGACGGCGCCGTCTCCTTGATCTTCCCGACCATCTCCACGCCGTTGCCGTCGGGCAGCTTGACGTCGCACAAAACCACGTCGGGATCGTACTGCCGGAGCATTTTGAGACCTGCGGCGCAGTCGGGGGCTTGTGCGACCTCGTAACCTTCAAGCCCGATGATCCGGGCCAGAAGTCCGCGCAACTGTTGTTCGTCGTCGATAATCAGAATCTTCGCCATATGTTTTTTTCGGTGCGGTCACGGGATGAGAGGGACCGCATTCGGGGCAAATATACGCATTTATCGTTTTTTTCGAGACCGGACCGGATTTATTTTGTCGGACGGACGAATGCGGCGCGGATTGCCGGAGTGTGGCGTTCCGGGTGGATAATGTTGCAGGAAAGCGGCGTGAAATTGCGCAATTTCAGGCGGTTATTCGTATCTTTGGGGTGCAATTACGAAATCCCGCAATGAGGAAGCTTTATTTTCTGTTCATGCTCCTGCCGGCGTTGTCTTGGAGTGTCGCCCTGAGGGCGCAGCGGCTCGGCGTCGAGGTCACGCCTGCGTGTCCGACGGTATTTCAGGAGTTCGAGGTGGCATACACGGCGGACCGTGAGATCGAGTCGATCGCGCCGCCGCGCTGGGGTGCTCTGACGCTGGTCCGCGAACTGGGACAGTCGCACGGCTCGCAGCTGTCGATCGTGAACGGCGTCCGGACCGACTCCGAACTCTTCTCTTACCGCTACCGGGTCCGTTCGCGCGTGAGCGGCGAGGTCTTCGTGCCGGGAACGACGGCCGTCGTCGGCGGTCGCGAATGTTGTTTTGAGCGGAAAAGGATTACGGTGCTTCCCGATTCGGCGCATTGCGAGCCGCAGTGCCGGCTGGAACCGGATTCGGCGGCTATGGCGGCCATGGGCGGCTGTATCGTCCGGCTGGTCTGCGATCGCAAACCCGACAAGGCCGATCCGGTGCTGGTGCTGGACGATACGGAGACCTGCACCCCGTTTTCGACCGCTTATTCCAGCAGGAACGGGCGGGAAGAGTGTATTTACCGATACCGGATCGACGTGGACACCCCCGGAAAACATATCCTTACGCCGCGGCTGTCGTTCGGCGGAAAACCGTTCGAAGCGCCCTCTTACGTCGTCTGGCTGAAAGGCGAAGCCGGTCCCGAAGGTACTGAGTCTGCGACGCCCGGCCGGAGGCGGATCGTATATGCTTTTGCGGGCGTGCTTCTTTTTTTGTGGACGGCGATTTTCGTGCGCGATCATGCACCCGCCGCAGGCCGTAACGCCGTCGTTTCCCGCTTCTCGTGGCAGGTGTATTTCGTCGTGGCGGCCGCCCTGCTCTTTATCGGGTTTTGCGGCCTGTTCATCTGCGGTGCCGTCCGGGCGGAGGGAGCATCCCGGCTGCCGGTTTACGGCGTGACGCTCCTGATGCTGTTTTGTGTCTGCTGGCTGGTGTTCGGGGAGCTGAGACGCTCGGCCGTGAGATTGCGTATCGACGGCGGCGTCCTTGTCGTTACACCCTTTGCGGGGCTGGGTTTTACGCGCAGATACGATCTGAAAAGTTTCGATGCCGTCACTTCGACGATACTCGTCAGCCGGGGCGGCGCGTACGAATACCGCTATCTGATGAAGGCAGGCAGGCGCGTCGTCCGCGTCTCTTCGTTTTACCTCAAAAATTATAGGGAGATCTCCGAAGCGTTGTCGGAGCACTGCGTTTACAAGGGCCGCCGGCCGATGAATTTCTGGCTCGAAATGAAGGAGATTTTCCGCTGAGCGGACTTGCGCCGCGGTAGACCCTGCGCACCCGGCCGGGACGCGGATACGAAAAAGCCGGACCTTTTCAAAAAGGTCCGGCTTTTCCGTTCGCCGTCGAGGGTCAGGATTCGGCGTCGGTTTTCGAATATTCCGAGAATTCGCAGCCGAAACGCTCTACGAGCATGTTGTCCATCTCGTCGGCCCGCAGTGCGAGTCCGACGATGTTTTTGCGGATTTCGTCTTCCGATTCGTCCGTGATGTCGGCCAGATGGATGCGGTAGGCGATGTAAATTTGCCGGCCTTCGATTCCCAGCTTGTAGGGGCCGAAGTCCTCGCTGAGCATATAGTCCAGTACGTTCTCCACCTCCTTCTTCGGCAGCAGGTTGATCGGCGAGGTCGAGAAGAGGTAGTTGCCGTCGTATACGAAGATGCGGATTTCGGAACTGCCTTTATGGAAGAGCCATGAGTCGTATCCGTCGCGTGCAAGCACCGGATTGACGCCCATCTCCCGAATCGCGCCTTCGACGAATCCGCCCAGCGGCGAAAGCTCGCGCTCGTCGAAAACGCCTTCGGGCAGCTTGTCGCCGCACGAGGGGCAGAACTCCTCTTCCTCGCAGATCAGCTCCTCGCAGCTGCCGCACTGCACTTGGAATGCCGTGCGGTCCAGCTCGCCGAGCGATTCGAGCAGGCCGTGGAGCGTTTCGACGCGGATGCCGAAGCCCATGTTGTCGGCCTGCGTGAATTTGCTGACCGTCACGCCTACCACCTCTTCCGCGTCGTTCAGGATCGGACCGCCTGAGTTGCCGGGGTTCACCGCGGCATCGGTCTGGATGTAGTATTTGCCGTCCATCAGCTGTTTGGGCGACGATACCGAACCTTCGGTGATCGTGAAGGGCATGCCGTAGGGGTATCCCGCGACGTATACCTTGCGACCGATGGTAAGCGAGTCGTCCGCTGCGAGCGTCATTTCGGGCAGCGCCGAGAAGTCGCCTTCGGCGGCCAGCAGGGCGATGTCCAGCGCCGGATTGACCAGCACGACCTTCGCCAGATAGGGATTGCGGTCGTTGTCGTGTACGGCGACGGTGCGGTACCCTTCGACCACATGGTAATTCGTTACGAAAAGATCGTAGTTTTTCAGGTAGAAACAACTGCCGGAGCCGCCTGAGTGGGTTACTTTGAATACCGACCTGTAGATATTGTTATGTTCCATGGATATACGGATTTTGAGCTGTTATTTTTGTTGTCCGAGTGCCTGTTCCATCATTTTCTGCTGGAATTCCTGCGCCAGACGCATGTATTCGGCCATGTCGCCCTTCATCAGCGCCTGCTGCATCGCAGCCTGCATCTGAACGATCTCGCCCTGCATGGCGGCGGCCATCTGCTGTACCTGTTCTACGGCTGCGGCCGCGGCGGCTCCCAGCTCTCCGGTCTCCTCGTCGTCGTCGTCGTCCGTCGTCAGATCGTCGTCCATCACCTTTTCGAGCGCTTCGAACAGAATCTCCGACGCCTCCTCCATCGACTTTCCGGCCGATTTGCGCAGCGCATTGGCGATCACGGCGTTCAGGTCGTCCTGCACGTCGTTGTAGAAGTACATCTCATAGAACTTGTAGAGTATGCGCACCGCGCTCCGTTCATAGTTCTCCGCTTCGATGGCATCCGCGGCCTCCTTGTAAACCTCCTTGAAATTCTCCTGCACGTTGTTCAGCGACGAGCGGCGTTTGGCCGAAACCAGCGTATCGACGAAATAGAGGTCGCGCGCCAGCTCTTCGCGGGGCATCGCCAGCAGGCGTTCGAGGAACGCCTTGCCTTTGGTCACCAGCTCGGCTACGGGCAGCTCCTTGTCCATGTCGTCGACGGCCTTGTCGAGGTCGTTCATCAGCTGGCCCTGCGGCTGGGCGAAATAGGAAATCTTGTAGAGCGCGATGTCGATCACGTTCCATGAGTAGCCGTATTTGCGTTCCGCCTCATACTCCTTCACGGCTTCGAGCGTCTCGCGGCAGGTCTGCCGCACCGCCTCGTGGATTCGCGTCACCTCTTCCTCGGAATAAGGCGTCACCTGCGGTTCGTAACTGCGCTTGGCACCGAATTTGGCGCAGAATTCATCGTCGTAGCGGTCGCCGATATGGCAGATGTTGCGCAGGATGAAATAGAGCTTGTGCGGATGGCTCTGCGAGAGCGGGCACACGTATTCCATCTTCAGCTTGTCGCCCTCCTTGCGGAAGCGCGGCAGCATCAGCCGGTTGATGTTCAGGTCGGCGACCTGACGCAGCATGGCGACGCGGCCCTTTTCGGGCAGCTCCAGAAAGTCCGCGCTTATGTGCAGCTTCCCCTCCCCGATGCGGATGTTTACCAGAATCGAACCGTGGGGAATATGGAATTCCGTACCTTCGGCGTTGCCGTATTTCGTGCGGAATTCCGGGTTCAGGTGATCGAGCAGCAATCGGAACGCTTCGAGGTGTTTGCCCTCGTTATAGTTGTCGATAGCCTGCTCATAGGCCTCCGTATTGACTTTGCTCTGCGTGGAGTTCAGTACCGGAGCGACGAATGAGTGTGTAGTTTTCATAGTTTTGGTATTATCGGAATGTCCCAGCGGGGCATCGGGATATAAAATTAGAAAAAAAACGGGAAACTTCCCGTTTTTTCGGATCGAAATCTCAATTTTCTTCGATCGTGAGCGTGCCGTCCGGCCCCACGGTCACTTTGGCTTCGTAATAAATGTACGAGGTTTTGCCGGCGCTGCTCTCCGTTTCCTTGCCGTCCTCGGTGAAGCGGACGATGAACGAGGTGTGCTGTTGGCCCGGTTTGCGGTTGCGGTTGAATGCGGAATTGCCGGCCGGAACCTCCTCCTCGATTTCGTAGCGGCCTACCGATTTGTAGGAGTGTCCTTCGGGAAGCATCGTTTTGGCTTGGGCGATCTGGGCGGCGATCCGGGCGGGATCGAGTTTCGACAGGTCGATGCCGACGGTCGTTTCGTATTCGGGAGCTTCGAACGTGCTCTGTACGTCGCGCAGGTCGGTAGGCTCCAGACCGTTCATGTAGTAGCTCTGGCTGAATGCCTGATCGTCCTTGTTCACCAGTTTCACCGTCACGAGGAACAGGTTGTCGGAGAGCGTTTCTCCCTCCATGATCGAAAGCGAGTAGATTTTGAATTTGTCGGTGTCTACGCTCTTTTTCGTCAGTTCGATGGCTTTGGCGTAGCTGGCTTCGGCGTCGGTCGGATAACCGGTCAGGGTGGAACAGGACGGGATCGTTGCGGCCGCGGCGACGGCTGCGGCGAGGAGTCTGATAATTGGGCGCATTGTCATATTCGTTTGAGTTTTGTTTTATACGGTAAGTTTCAGCGGCGCAGGCTTCCGTACGTCGTGCTTGCGGACCGTCCGGAATTGCTGGCCGGCAATGCTATTTGTCGAAAATGGACTTGAACGCATCGAACGCCTCCGCGTTTTCGAAAAACGCGCCGCGGATGACGTGATGATCGGCGGGCAGCGAAATTTTGAATTCGTTTTCCTCCTCGTCGAATTTGGTGTATTCCACCTCTGAAAGCAGGAACGACTCGTTGACGACCTCTTTTTTCCGGACGACGGGAATCGTCACCTTGCCGCCCTCCACGGTGATCTCGCCGCCTTGGGCGATGAGTTTGCGGGCCTGCATGATTTCGCGGACCGTGAATGCCAGCAGCGCGAGACCGCCGATCACGAAGATGATCGTGACGGCCGTCGGGCCGAGGATGCGCATGCGGCCGATGCGGATGCCGAAGGGATAGACCAAAGGTACGACGACCATGCCTGCTCCGATGGCCAGCGAGGAGACCGAGCCGCTGAACGGGTTGCTGGGGGTGTAGTTGAATTTCTGCATTTTTTTCTATGAATTTGGGATTAGTAAATCTTGCCGTATGTCTCTCCGGGTCTGCTGCGGGAGCCGGATTGCAGGGCTTGTTTCGTGTGCAAAGTTAAACGCCCCGCGGCTATTTCCGGAGGTTTGCAGGGGGATATCGCAATGTACGGGGCGTTTTTCAACAGACTGACCGCCTGCTGTTTCCATTCGTCGGGGGCGGCAGCCGGGGGTATATTTTACAGCCGCGAGAGGATCTCCTCCAGCGTCGAACCCTTCGCGGAAGCCAGCTTCTCGGTGCGGATGCGCTTCAGCCGTTTTTTCACCGAATCCTTTTCCAGACAGACGACGCTCGCGATTTCGGCCTGCGACAGGTGCATGCGCACCATACAGCAATAGCGGATGTCCTCCTCGTTCAGCGCCGGGAATTGCCCGCGGAGACGGACCGTGAAATTGTCGAATACGACGTCGGCATGGGTGAAGATCGTCTTCCAGTCTTCGTCCGACATGCGGCATTTCCTGCTCTCCCCGCCCTGCCGGACCTGCGCGATGAAACGGCTGTTGAGCTGGCGGAAAAAGGTCGTGCGCAGGTGTTCCTCCTTGCGCCGCATGGCGTCGAGTTCGTTTTCCTGCCGCAGGATGCGCTTTTGCTGGGCGAATTCCCGCAATTTGGCGCGGTGCCACATGCGCAGTCCCAACCATGCGCCGAGCAGCATGAGCGCCGCGCAAATCAGAATCGTCTCGTAGACGATGCGTTCGCGGTGCTGTTTCTGGCTTTGAAGGGCGGCGTTCTGGGTTTTGAGCTGTTCGTAACGCCAGAGTTTGCGGATATTGAGCACTTCGGCGCTGTGCACCTTCTCGTCGATCGAGTCCTTGAGCCGGATGTACTGCTTCAGGGCTTCGAGACTTCTTGCCGCGTCGCCTTTCCCCTCCCATGCGTTCGAGGTGTTGAGCGCCCATAACGCCCGCGAGGTGAGGTGCGTCGTGTCGGCGCACATGCGGCGGGAACTGTCTGTCAGCTCCAGCGCCGTGTCGTAGCGGCCCGTGCGGTTGCAGATGTCGGCCTTGGTGCTCAGCCATGAATACCGGGTCCATGCCGGGGCGTGCCCGAACCCCTTTTCCCAATACTCTTCGGCCTTGCGGTACTCTTTCCGTTTCAGGGCGCTTTCGATCAGCATGGCCCACTTCGGGGAGGTGTTTTCGGTTATGCCCTTCTCTTCGGCGAGCCTGAGCGCCTTGATCGCATAGTATTCCATGCTGTCATAATTGTCCAGCCCCATATAGGCGTGCGCCATGTCGCCGAGCGATATGCACATCCAGTCGTAACGCTCCATGCTGTCGGCGTAGGCGTACGCCTGCTGCGCGTGACGTATCTTCTCCTCGAAGAGATGCTGCTGGCCGCAGAATACGCCGAGCCATGTCTCCACGACGTAATGCCGCCTCCACTCCCCTTTCGGGGGCAGCATGTCGCGGCTTTTGAGCAGCAGCGTCATCGCCACCTCCGGCTGCCGGCGCTGATGGGCGATCTTGGCCGCATAATAATAGGCCTTGTGCGCTGCGGCGAAATCGTCGGTGTGGGTGCGGTAATAGTCGAGGGCTACGTCCGAAAGCGTGTCGTCGATCATGTTCTCCCCCGCGAGCCACCGGGCTTGGGTCAGCACCAGCGCATAATGCGCATAGTTGCGTCGGGAGAGTCTTTTCTCCGGAGCCGGAACGCCCTCCAGCAGCCGTGCGGCGCTGTCAGGGTGCTCCATGACGATCGCTTCGGCGTCGAGCAGAACGCCGGGAACGGGCTGGCAGCCTGCGGCTGAGACGCACAGGAACAGGAGGATGGCGAGGCGGATGCGGTGCATGGTCTGTTTCGTGTTATGTGGCTCAGGGTGTCTGCCGTACCGGCTTTTGCGTGCGCAGGAGATGCTTCGTCAGGAACCTGCGCACCGGTTCGTCGTACAGTTTCAGGCACAGGTATGCCAGCAGCACGGACCCGATGACCAGCGCCGCTGCGCCGGGCAGCGATTGCGCGAAGGTCAGGTTCCCGTTTTTCACCCACGCATAGTACAGATAGATGAACGGATAGTGCACCATGTAGAGCGGATACGATATGTCTCCCATGAATTTGCATATCCTTGCGGTCGTCCTGTCCGTCGTCTTGCCCGACGCTCCGAGGTAGACGAGCAGCGGAAAGGCCAGCGCAAAGCACAATGTGTCGTACAGCCCGTTCATCCAGTAGTTTTCCTCTCCGCCGATTCGCGGCACGGCCAGCAGGACGACGACGCCCAGACTGCATATCCAGAACGCCCCCTTTACCTTCACGGGCCTGAATACGCGCGACATCAGCAGTCCCGCCGAGAACGAGAACAACAGCCTCAGAGACCCTCCGGCTATGTTGTCGCCCGTCAGCGAGAACCCCGCGCATATGTCGCCGTAGGGACCCCATACGGCAAACGCCGCCAGTCCGCATCCGGCGAGCAGCACCAGCGCCGCGAGCACCTTGGTCGGCAGCCTGCGGATGAACAGCGCATAGAGGATGTTGCCGATATACTCGTAAAACAGCGACCAGCTCGGACCGTTCAGCGGGAACATTTCGGTCACGCCCCGGATCTCCATGCCGGGCGTGGCCGGAATCATGCAGGCGTTCATCAGGGTCGCTGCCAGCAGCATCGTCACCGAGACTTTCGAGACGTCCCATACGGAGCAGCCCTGAAAGTAGAACATGACGGCTCCGATCACCGCGCCGATTACCACCATCGGATGCAGACGGATGAACCGTCGCGTGACAAACTCCCTTACCGTCATTCGTTTCCACCGGTCGTCGTAGGCGTAGCCGATCACGAACCCCGACAGAATGAAGAAGAAATCGACGGCCAGATAGCCGTGGTTGATTCTCTGATCGACGTGACTTGTCGCAAAGGCTTCGAACACGTGAAACCAGACGACCATCAGCGCCGCTACGCCGCGCAATCCGTCGAGTATGTTGTAGTGGGGTTTCGTATCTGCAAATGCCGCCGCAGAGACTTTTGTTTCCGACATGGGTGGTTGTTTTTGCTGTTGTTTGGGGTGAATTGGCTTTTACAGGATGCAAATATACGAAAAGTGCGGTTCAAATCGGTCATGAACCCCACTTTTCATCTCTTCTGCCGTATTTCGCCGGCTTCGCCGCCCGCTTTCGCCGCCCGCTTTGCTGCCCGCTTCCGTCGTCCGTCTCCGCCCGCCCTCTTGCGCCCCTCCCGTTTGCATCCGCGGCCCCGGCGCCTGTTTCCCGGCCGCCCGCTTCGCGTCCCTGCTCTGCGTCCCTGCCCTGCGTTCCGGCCCGGCCCGTTTCCCCGTCGCCTGCTCCGCACTCTACCCTGCCCGTCCCCGCTCAGCTTGCCGGGCTTCGGGTCTCCTCCTCCCCGTCCCGCAGGGCCAGCTGCTCCAGTACCGTCATCACACGGTCCGTCAGGGCCGCCATCGTCCGCTCGTCGTTGTAGCCGGACAATTCCGCGTCCGTGCACCCGTCGGGAAACGCCATCGCCAGCAGTTTGGCGCTCAGCAGTGTCAGGTAGATGAGCGGAATGACCGGCGCCGTGCCCATCCCGTCGCTCCGCACCGTGATCCGCTGCTGCGGAACCGCCAGACGCCCCGGTTTCCGGCCTTTCTCCCCGGCGTTCCAGAGCACGTTTTCCTCGGCCTGCGTGACGTAGAGATTGAACGACGTCTCGTTCACATACTCCGCCCGGTCGGCCCATAGATCGACGCCGCAATCGTCGGCCGACGCTTCGGTCTCGACGCCGCAGTCGGGCATGTCGCACATGATCGCCCGGATGATGATGTTCTTGTCGCTTAGCTCCGCCGACCGCAGTTTGCTCAGCGCCGCGGTGCAGATGCCCACCTGCGTTATGTAATAATGGTTGATGGCCCGCAGGGTCTTCTCGAATTCGGGGTCCTCTTCGTTCATCGCGTGGTTTTGGGTTTGAAAAAGGGGCGGTTCCGACCGAACAAGTGACGCAACTTCACTTTAGGAAGAATTCAATGCGGAGACCGCCCCGGCTGCCAGATTTCAGGGACCGCTTCCGGCGCAATGCCTGCCGGCTGCATCCGGAATGCGGGATTGTATGTGTCGCTCAGAGAACCTTATGACGCCCGCCGCGCCGGATCGTGCGGCGTGAGGGCGTTCCCCCGCTCCCCGGCCCAAAAACGGACGTCCTGCCGCGCAGAACCTTGCGGCAGGAACGTCCGGCCCGTATTGTGCCAGAGCAGTAAAATATAATGGGGATTTTGGGCCTTCGGGTAATTCCGGAATCGGATGCGGCGGGACATTTTCTTCGGTTTTCGTTGGTGTGAATCCGCGCCCCGCAAAGGCATAAAAAAAGCAAGGGACGCGATAACATTCCTTACTGAAGGTATTAGGAGACCCCGAATGAGAAATGTACCGCGCCCTTGCAAGTCCCGTCCTTACGGACGGAACAAAACAAGGGCTGGCAACATTTATACCTCATTCTCGAAAAGTTCCTAATTTTTCAGTAAGGCATAAAGAGTTGCTGCTCTCTATATGTTATGTCCGTCGGCTATGCCGAATTATACAATTGCAAAGTTAGCATAATTTCTGCATACATTAAAGTTTGGTCTACAAATATAAACAAAAAAACGAATTTCCCCTTTATGGGGTAATGAAAAAGATTGAAATGGTGATTTTTTTGTAAAAAATTCAGCGAACTGAAACCGACAAATCCCATATTAGTAAATTTGGTCGCTCAACGAATGCGTGAAATTCGGGAACAGCATGACCATACACAAGAGTATTTATCCAATAATACTCACTTAAAGATATGGGATTATGAAAGTGAACAAAAATTCCCCTCATTAGGATCGATTTCTAAATTCTGCGAATTTTACGATATTTCTTTGGAAGATTTTTTTGCGGGAATGACCTATCCAAAAGGACAAAAGAAATAATGTGATTGCAAAAATAATAACCGGGCATCGGAGCAGTTTATAACTCTGATGCCCGGCTTGTTTTATCCGCCGTTTTGCTTGTTATGGCAAACATTCTGCCCGTCTTCCGTATTTTTCGAAAAAAAGAAAATGGTTGATAATCGACTGATTATCAACCATTTACGAGAGCGGAAAACGGGACTCGGACCCGCGACCTCAACCTTGGCAAGGTTGCGCTCTCAAGCCCCCAAAACGCTGCGCGTTTAGGGGTAACCAACTGATCTATTTCCTTTTACGACGATTTTCTCGAATGTGTTTTACCATGTTTTTCGCATTGGTTAAACGGATGGTTAAACATTTGCGTCTGTCTACTGGTTTGTAAATGATTGTTAATTAAAGAATTGTTTAATGGGCTAAATAAGTTCTGTAACACGTTCTTTCTTGTTATTCATTGGCATAGTGAATTTATAGTTTTCAAATAAAAATTCCCGACCGTTAAGCCGAGAATTTGTGTCTGTCTACTGAAAGCAAAAGAAAACGCCGCATTTTTTCGGCCCTCTTTCCCTATTCTTTAAGATACGACGCAATTTAACTCCAAACTAATTGCTATTTATTTTTAATTTTATCTCATTCATCGTTTGATAAAATCGGACCAACTTGTGCAGGGGGTCTTAAAATAGACCATCCTGCAAAGTCGGTCCTAATTTTGAAGTCAAAGGAAAACCGCATTTTTTCGGCCTGCCCTTAACCTTTTAAGATATATAGTATATATAACTCCATTTTTTGTGGAGTAATATTCATTGCCTCTAATACGTGCGTCTGTTCCGTTACTACCGTCCTCTGTCTTGGTTTTCTCAATCAGACGCTTTCGGGCAGTAGAATCCCTACATTGATTTTCTCCTGCATTTGTTTTATTTCTGTTTCTGTCATTGTTTGGTAAAATCGGACCAACTTTTTCAAAGGGTCTATTATAAGCCCCCTTGTCAAAGTCGGTCCTTTTATATGTCTATTTCTTCACTCAACAATCAGTAAGGCGAATATGGGGGAGTAAGTAGGATTTCATGTCAGTTTACAGTTTCTCTTTTTCTTTCATTGCATAATTCCGTTGTAACTGTTCATATTCTTCATAAAAATTAGAGATCGCATTATTTATTATATCTAAATAGTTAGCAAAACCTATCTTCAACTCGTCTGTGTAATGAATTAATGTCTCTATCATAAAATTTACACCTATTCCTTGTCGCTCGGCCAACTCTATAATATGGACTTTTATCACTAATCGTTCTGTTGTTATTTTGGAGGCAATAGATTGAGCTAATTGATAATTACCATTGTCAATGCCACAGCAACCACGAATGATAAATTGAGGCGTATTATAATAGATTTCATAGATTATTCCGTTTGATTTGAACGTCATGCTTTCATATTCTCCATTCTTTTCTCCTTTTTGTGGATAAAAACCTTCGAATTTAAGGACTTCTTCAATCCCTTTCCTCGTTAATTCGCCAAATATCTTTTTCTTTCGTTTGTATCGAAGAAAATAGTAATCCGCACCAATTACCATTGCCAAAACAAAGCCTGTTGATAATAAAAAAAGACAAGTAATGATTGGACCATAATCTTCGCTTATTGTAAAGCCCAAACAAGCTACTATAAAAAAATAAACACCTATGCCAAAAGCATATGGATACGATGACAACCCTATGCGTGTCATTGCTTTCATTCTGGCAACAACTCGATTAGCTCGTATTTCTTCTTGTTGTTGCTCGCTCGGTTCAAACAAATTGCATTCACCCTCAAAATCTGCATATTCATTGGTAAGGCCACACATAATTCCTCGCTCTATGTCCTTCTGGCAATGTTTGCAGGTTTCGCATATTTTTACTCGTTCTTCTCGTGTCATAATGTTATTGTGTTAATAGTTGATGTGACGCATTTTGTAAAAATCGCTATTATATAGCCTGTAAAAATTATGTCACCTAATCTGCTTCTGTTCTTCCCATCTCCTTATGAACTCCTCTGCATCCTTATAATAATTGATGTCATTCTTGGGCAATTTCTTAAACACCACTGCGGACTTTTGCATCATCTGAATAGCATTCTCCAAATCTCCTACACGTTCGTATAAATGCGCTTTTTCCTTATAGGTCATTGCTGTCATTTGGCAGACCTTTCCATATTCCTGTTCTGCATATTTCAGCATATTATCGTATAGGTGCTGTGCATTGTCTACTTGTCCTGCATCTATATAATCAGAAATTAGAGTGAACATCATTTCTTCTTTCATTGTAGGATTGGAATATTGCCGAGCGACTGAATCTGCCTGCGCTTTCTTTACAAAGTTTTTCAGCACACTATCGCCGCCTACTGTTCCAATGTTAAAATTCAGAACGACATCATTCAGCATTTCATCATAGGTCGGTTCTGGTCGGGAATCTCCACACGACATAATCAGTAGAGCAAGTAAGGATATTAGGTAGTTTTTCATATTATTATCGAGTGGAAAATCTGACCAACTTTTTCAAAAGGTCTATATTAAGACCCTCTGACAAAGTCGGTCCTAAATTATTTTTTCTGTAAAATCAGAAACCAGCCGATCTTTTCATTCGTCGGGTCAGGTAGTTGTAAAGCAATGCCTACATCCTTTTGATTGATAAGTGCCCGATGCCAGTAAACATCTGCCGAATGTTCGCCTGCATGATATAGCCCCATGACACGATGCCGCCATGCAAACCACGTGCGTTGAACATAGAGTAGTTGCCATTCCAAATCAGCTAACTGTTGCAGGACTGGTAATGATGATTCAGCCGTTAAGCGGAAATCTCCGTTATCGTTCGTTTGTAGGGTTAAGTGTTCGCCACGCTGGGGAACATCATGCACCGTAAGAGAATCCGCATGAATAGCAGATTTCGGGCGAATCTGCCAATCGACTAATTCGTATTCTCCATTGAGCAATTCCAATCGCTCTTTTTTCGATATGGAGTTAGCCCAAAGATATATGCCACACCCTGCAATCAGTAAAATGAATGTTGAAAGTAAGTAGTTTTTCATGGTAGAATTTTTGTGACAAACTCTGCAAAAGGGTCTTATAGATTAACCTTTTCACAAAGTCTGTCACTTCATTGCTTTATGCGGATTTTAGTTTCCGCAATATTTCCACATTTCCTTTAACTCCTTTTCCAACTCTTCATCATCTGTTAACTGAAAACTGGTATAAATATCTTTGCTTGCCGCTTTCTTATCATCCATTTCAATGTAAATCATAGCTCGAAGATAATAAACGTAAGCGTCTTTTTTGAAATCATTAGATGATATAAGTTGATCCATATCAGTTAATGCCGATATATAATTATTTAGTTTGCAATATGTCATAGCTCGATGATAGTAATAATCGGGTTGAGCAGGATCTATTTCAATGGCTTTAGAAATATCTGTCAATGCAGATTGATAATCTTTTTTTGCTTCCGAGATAGCAAAACGATTCAAATAAGAAAGTACATTTAAAGGATTTTCTTCTATGGCTGTATCAAAATAGGACATAGCATCCATTTGATTATTCGCAATATATGAGATAAGTCCTAATCCGTTCAAGCAATCAACGTCTGTTGGATTATCATTCAGTATTTCTTGGAACATTTGATATGCACCACCCAATTCGCCTTCTTTCATTTGGGACATTGCATATAATTTTTTGTATAGATTCATATCTACAGATAGATTATTTCGATAGTAATTCAAATCTATATCTGTAAATCTCCAAGAGCGAGAATCGTCTCCATTGAAAATGTCTATTCTTTCGAGTTTATTCTTTATAGTAGGAAAATAGACTTGGAATTGATAAGAGTCACAAAGAGGGACATCCGCTCCATTGGCTTTATTCGCTCCTATTGATGATGAAACGATATAATATTTTTTATCGCCAGCTTGATCTTTAATGCAGAATCCGTGGTCGTTTTCATCCTTATATAATTCATTCCATATTGTTACTGCGTCTCCGTACATAAGGTTCATGTTGATAAATGTAAAATAGGCCGTTGTTTGGTTTTTACCAAATTCGATAGCATTTAAGATAATGTCAGACCCATTGTCACTTGGAAGATTAAGGATAACAAAATCGTCTTTTAAATTGAATTTTCTGTTTTCTTTTTCAAAGTCATTAGATGAAAGTTCATCTACATTTTTTGTGGCAACAGCAAAATTCAAGTTCTGTCCTCCAACTCGATTAAAAGTTGCAATGCCAATAACTTTACCGTTCTTTGTAAGGACAGGACTTCCGCTATTTCCTGGCGAAATAGGTGCTGAAATTTGGATAACATCTCCATGAGACCTGTCGGTTCGTAATGCGGATATAATGCCCGTCGTTACTGAATTAGTTAAATCAAGAGGGCTACCTATCACAATAATTTCATCTCCTTTTTCGTAATTGCCCCGATGTAAGGACAAATTAGGCAAATCTACATTGTCGGGGTTGTTTATCGTAAATTTGACAATATCTTTATTTTTATCGGACATTAAAATATCTTTAATTTCATAAGAGTGCCCGTCTATTGTTTCGATATATGCCTTTACCGCCCCGTCCAAAACATGATAATTAGTAAAAGCCGTACCTTCATCATCAATAAAAAAGCCTGTTCCTGTACCGCTTGGAGCCCCGAACTTATCGTATGTATAGACGGTAAAAACGGCTTTCTCTGCATCTTGAATTGTATTCTTTATCGAGCAGGAAGATAATATTAGGATGCATCCAATTACTGCAAAATATTTTGTAATCTTCATGGTTTTATTCTATTTTAAAACTTTTATCTTTAATGAGCTGTGTTGATTTTTTAGCGTTGGTACTTGTCGGATTTTGTTGTGTTTTTATTATTTTCTGCAACATTTCTTGGCCTTCGGCTCCGCCATTTTGAAGATATTTCCTATAGTCAGATTGCCCAAGTATGTATTTGAGCCCACCACAACGCATATTAATTTCTTGAAAAACTTTGGCATCCAGACTATCTGTAAAATTTGCTATAATTAGTTGATAATTATTTACTGCTGACAAAGCGTAAGGTTTCCAATTTTCCCGTTGCTGGCTGTAATCGAAATCAAAATTAGCTTTAAGATAAAGAGCGTCTAATATCGCATCTTTATAATTTGCTAAATATTCGGAGATAGGGGTGAAATATTTTACTGCTCTATTCGCAAATCCATAAGCATCATCCATTTTGCTCAAATGATAATATGAAAAAGATAAATATATGTAAACAAGCCCTATTTCATGTTTTTCAGTCCCCAATGAATGTAAGAAATATTCAATCGCTTCGGAATATTTTTCTTGTTTGTAGTTTTCAATTCCTTTATCAAAGTTTGGGGTCTTTGGGGTCTTTTGTTCATTCTCGGTTGAAGGTGCATCATCGGAGAAAGAGAAATCACATGGGAGTGTGTATCTAACTCGTACAACTTTGCCTTTTTGTGTGCCAGGAGTCCACGCTGGCGCCAATAGCAAAACTCGCATAACTTCTGCCGACAATATCTTATCTGGAGATTGAATAATCTCGATATTACTTAGACTGCCATCTTTCTCAATAACAAAAGATGTGACTACGCGTCCCGATATGCCATTCTCTAAAGCTAATTGAGGATAGACAACATTGGCATTTACCCATTTGCGGAAAGTGTCTAAATCTCCGCCTTGAAAAGAAGGCATAACATCAAGGGACGCCTTATTTCCATCGAATATTCCCAAGTCATCAGGAATTTGAGTAAACGCTGCAAGATGAGAAAAAATGCCAAGCCATAAAAGTGTCAGTAGCTTTTTCATGATAAGTAGTTTTATGTTAGTTGCTATTAGTGCTTTTATTTTGATTCTAAACAAGCTATAAGAAATCTATTTGCATGAATGAAATTATCTTTTTGAGCTATCCATGAAACAACTGCTTTGTTCCCATGAAACAAATTATTACGGTATCGATAAATAATAATAATGATAGCTAAAACCGTTTCACTTTCATTATTTATTTTGCCCAATAGTACATCTTTAATCAAAGGTTCATTATCATTGTGTCTCAATCGTAAATTGGCATAGTAAGGAGTTGTTGCATTATTGGCTATGTAGCGATTTCTAAAATATGTAATAGTGTCAGTAATCAACTGTTTATCCAATTGTAGTGATTGGCTTTTGTGAATCGCTTTTAGATTGGAATATGACCCTTGAAATAATAAGGATTCGAATAGATTCCATAAGATCATGAAATTACGAACTTCCTCGAAACTCGGATTATCAATATCCGAAATTCCCAAATATTGATCAATCCATTGGGTGCTAACAGGCGTTTCCATTATAATTTCCCGCCGTTCCAGCCCCCGTAACGGCAATAATTAAAAGAGAAAGCGCAGGGCTGAAAGCTCATTTGAGGATAGTAGGCCGTAGGATTGCCCGAACATTCAAATAAGCAACAACCCCGCGCCGTATCCGTAAAGGATATGACGGGAGATAAGGTCTGCCTATTCTCATGTTCAATGAATTTCCTACGTTCACTATCCGAGAATAAACTTACGCTTCCGTAAATTTCAATATGTCATCCACAAAGGTAAAAAACATATTCTGAAATCGCAATGACCTTATCCCGCTTTTCGGGATTGTTGCCGTATCAAATTTCTGAAAAACAAAGTTTCTATCCAATAGTGGGGAGTATGGAATCGAAACTTTGTTAGTTGTAGGTTGGGTTAATCGTTCCCGCAGATTTCTTGTATTACGCCATCCATGTAAATAGCCTGTCCGCTGGATTGTCTGCCCCACCAGTAGCAACCGTATTCCTCGATGATAACCTCGCCTTGCGCTTTCAGTCGTTCGGCCAGCCATGAATCAATCAGCCACCATTCCATGACATCATCCGCGAACGGATAAAGATATTCTTCGGAAATAAGGTTTGCCCGTATCATTTCCTCGATAACCGTGCTTTGATTCTTCAAAACACAATTCTGTACTATTCGTTGCGCATTCATATAATCGGTTGTTGTGAGTTCATGCGTATTAGCCATCGGTTTGCAAAATTTGTGTGGTCAGCCTGTCGTTCCTCGGCGCAATTCTCCATTCCGTTTTCTGTCGGGTACGCACTATGCGATTCAATGCGGAGAGTTTTGTTGCAGTAATAGTACGGGATAAACTGCTTTGTACTTGTGTCAAATGCAAAATTCATTTCTGTATTCTGCGCAAGTTTACCTTTAGATTCGTAGTATTCTACCAGCGAAATAAGGTTGTACTTTCCATTGCGCCCAATCATTGCGGCACGTAAGCGTGTGTAAACTCCGTTTCTGTGGTCGATTCTGTAAGCCCGCACGGCTAACAAGGCTTGAAGAATTTCTGTCGCCCTTTCATTTAATGTTTTCATGGTCTGTAAAGTTTAGAGTTATTCCCCATTACTTGTAAAAAGATAACTCCATTCATAACCAACTAAACAGGGCGGCATATCTCCATGTAAGAATAGCTTTCCGATTCTATATAATTCCGAT